>NZ_CP061946.1:0-5212 GCF_016772395.1 Pseudomonas sp. SK2 | reverse complement strand
CCCCGCCCCCACCCACCAGGAGACCGACCATGACCGACTTCGACGGACGCCTGACCGAGGGGACCGTGAACCTGGTCCAGGACCCCAACGGCGGTGGCTGGTCCGCCCACTGCGCTGAGCCCGGTTGCGACTGGGCCGACTTCGCCGGACCGCTCGGCTTCCAGGGCCTCGTGGCCATCGCTCGCCGACACACGCACTGACCGCACGTCAAAGCCCCGCCGGATCACCGGCGGGGCTCTCTTCGGCCCTCCAAGTCACACCAGCCCCAAGGGGCGTCGGGAGTGGCGGAGGGAACCTCTGGCCCGATTGGTGCCAGGATTCCCACCAGACCAAAGAGCAACGGGCCGGACTTCGCACCTCCGACCCGTCCGCTCCCAGACTCGCGCCCCTTAGCCGGGCGAGACAGGAACGTTGCTCGTGCCCAGAGTACGGAGCGATGCCGAGGCATTGCCAGATCGGCCCGCCGGGCCCCGCTGCCACTGCGGGACCGCAATTGCCCACACACCGGGCAAACGGCCGCGTATCTACTGCTCAGACCGCTGCCGGATGGCAGCGAAGCGGGCGATCGCGCGTGTGACGCGAGATGCCGCCCGAGGCAAAAGCGAACACCTTGGGAAAGAAACAACAGAGTTTCCCGCACCCCTCCGACCTGCGGTTTCTCCGGACGGGGTGGATGGGGAGAGCCCGAGAGGCGACAGCCTCTCGGAAGTAGGAAGCACGTCGCGGAGCGACGCTGCCCGACTGCGGAAAGCCGCCCGGTACAGCCGCCGCCGGACGCTGTGGCGGATCAGCGGGGACGCCGCGTGCAAGGGCTGCGGCCGCGCCCTGATGGACCCTGCCTCCGGCGTGATCGTCGCCCAGACGGCGGCCGGAACGTCCGTGGTCCTGGGCCTGATGCGGTGCGGGCGGATCTGGCTCTGCCCGGTCTGCGCCGCCACGATCCGGCACAAGCGGGCCGAGGAGATCACCGCCGCCGTGGTCGAGTGGATCAAGCGCGGGGGGACCGCCTACCTGGTCACCTTCACGGCCCGCCATGGGCACACGGACCGGCTCGCGGACCTCATGGACGCCCTCCAGGGCACCCGGAAGACGCCGGACAGCCCCCGGCGGCCGGGCGCCTACCAGCGACTGATCACGGGCGGCACGTGGGCCGGACGCCGGGCCAAGGACGGGCACCGGGCCGCCGACCGCGAGGGCATCCGAGACCGGATCGGGTACGTCGGCATGATCCGCGCGACCGAAGTCACCGTGGGGCAGATCAACGGCTGGCACCCGCACATCCACGCGATCGTCCTGGTCGGCGGCCGGACCGAGGGGGAGCGGTCCGCGAAGCAGATCGTCGCCACCTTCGAGCCGACCGGCGCCGCGCTCGACGAGTGGCAGGGGCACTGGCGGTCCGTGTGGACCGCCGCCCTGCGCAAGGTCAACCCCGCCTTCACGCCCGACGACCGGCACGGCGTCGACTTCAAGCGGCTGGAGACCGAGCGCGACGCCAACGACCTCGCCGAGTACATCGCCAAGACCCAGGACGGGAAGGCGCCCGCCCTCGAACTCGCCCGCGCCGACCTCAAGACGGCGACCGGCGGGAACGTCGCCCCGTTCGAACTCCTCGGACGGATCGGGGACCTGACCGGCGGCATGACCGAGGACGACGCCGCCGGGGTCGGCTCGCTGGAGTGGAACCTCTCGCGCTGGCACGAGTACGAGCGGGCAACCCGGGGACGCCGGGCCATCGAATGGACCCGCTACCTGCGGCAGATGCTCGGGCTCGACGGCGGCGACACCGAGGCCGACGACCTCGATCTGCTCCTGGCGGCCGACGCCGACGGCGGGGAGCTGCGGGCCGGGGTCGCCGTGACCGAGGACGGATGGCACGCGGTCACCCGCCGCGCCCTCGACCTCGAGGCGACCCGGGCCGCCGAAGGCAAGGACGGCAACGAGGATCCGGCGGCCGTGGGCGAACGGGTGCGGGAGGTCCTGGCGCTGGCCGACGCGGCCGACACAGTGGTGGTGCTCACGGCGGGGGAGGTGGCCGAGGCGTACGCCGACATGCTCGCCGCCCTCGCCCAGCGCCGCGAGGAAGCAACTGCACGCCGACGGCGAGAGCAGGACGACGACCAGGACGACGACGCCGACGACCGCCAGGAGCGGGCCGCCCGGCACATCGCCCGGCTCGCAAGTGGGCCCACTTCGCACTAACTCGCTCCCCCCCGCCGTACGTCATCCCGGTGACGTACGGCGGGGGTCGGTGACGTACGCGGCGACGGCGGCCGGGGTCGAAGCCGCGGGAGTAATCCTGGGATTACTCGCCCGGGGTCGGCCCCGCCGGCACTTCGTGCAGGCGGTACCTCGCGCCCGACTCGCCTCGCTACGAGACGTGCCGCGTACGGTCGTCGGCCATGAGCACCACCACCCCCAGGGACGCCGACGGCGCGAAGCTCTGCGCCTGGTGCGGCTCGGAGATCAAGCAATCCGGCGTCGGCCGGAGCCGGGACTACTGCCGCCGCTCCTGCCGCCAGCGGGCGTACGAGGCCCGGCGCCAGCGCGAGGCGATCGTGTCCGCCGTGGCGTCGGCAGTCGCTCGCCGAGATACGTCACGTGACGAAATGCAGCAGCCTTCCATTCCGTCACGTGACGAAACTCGGGCCGCAGGTCAGAGCACGGTTCCGCCCGCTCCGGCCCTGCCGGACCCCCGGCTGCAGCTCGCCCGGCCGCCGGTCCCCCTGCCGTCCGGCCCGTCCCAGAGGCAGCGTCGGCGGCTCCTGCCTCCCCCGCCCGGCGCCGACCGGGACCCGCAAACCCCTTGATCCGCTGTCGGGGGTGATCCCTGGGTCGCCGGCTTCGTCGGCGACGCCGTCCTGCTCCCCGGCACCGTCGACGTCGACTCCGGCGACACGGCCCGGACCGCCTTGGGCACGGTGCCCCTCGCCGCTCCGCCCGGCGGCCTGCGCGCCGGCACGGTCCTGCTCCGTCCGGAACAACTCCGCCTCACCGGCGAGGACTCCGTCGGCGCGGTCAGGGCAACGGTCACCGACGTCTCGTACTACGGCCACGACGCCATGGTCACCGTGGCTGTCGACGGCCACGACACCCCCATCGGCATCCGCGTGGCGGGCCCGATTCGCGTCCGCCCCGGGGAGGAGACGGGCGTCCGCGTCGAGGGCGAGGCGGGCTTCCACCCGTAGGCGATCCGGCGAGCACGACACCCGCAGATTGGCTCGACGCAGCCCAGAAATGTATGATCAAGGCGAATACTTCATATGCGGGGATCGACCGCGCGGGTCCCGGACGGGGAAGAGCGGGGAGCTTTGCCAGAGAGCGACGACTTCCCCTTGCGTTGGTGATTGCCGGTCAGGGCAGCCATCCGCCATCGTCGCGTAGGGTGTCACACCCCAGGAATCGCGTCACTGAACACAGCAGCCGGTAGGACGACCATGACTGAGTTGGACACCATCGCAAATCCGTCCGATCCCGCGGTGCAGCGGATCATCGATGTCACCAAGCCGTCGCGATCCAACATAAAGACAACGTTGATCGAGGACGTCGAGCCCCTCATGCACAGCATCGCGGCCGGGGTGGAGTTCATCGAGGTCTACGGCAGCGACAGCAGTCCTTTTCCATCTGAGTTGCTGGATCTGTGCGGGCGGCAGAACATACCGGTCCGCCTCATCGACTCCTCGATCGTCAACCAGTTGTTCAAGGGGGAGCGGAAGGCCAAGACATTCGGCATCGCCCGCGTCCCTCGCCCGGCCAGGTTCGGCGATATCGCGAGCCGGCGTGGGGACGTCGTCGTTCTCGACGGGGTGAAGATCGTCGGGAACATCGGCGCGATAGTACGCACGTCGCTCGCGCTCGGAGCGTCGGGGATCATCCTGGTCGACAGTGACATCACCAGCATCGCGGACCGGCGTCTCCAAAGGGCCAGCCGAGGTTACGTCTTCTCCCTTCCCGTCGTTCTCTCCGGTCGCGAGGAGGCCATCGCCTTCATTCGGGACAGCGGTATGCAGCTGATGACGCTCAAGGCGGATGGCGACATTTCCGTGAAGGAACTCGGGGACAATCCGGATCGGCTGGCCTTGCTGTTCGGCAGCGAAAAGGGTGGGCCTTCCGACCTGTTCGAGGAGGCGTCTTCCGCCTCGGTTTCCATCCCCATGATGAGCCAGACCGAGTCTCTCAACGTTTCCGTTTCCCTCGGAATCGCGCTGCACGAGAGGATCGACAGGAATCTCGCGGCCAACCGATAAGCGCCTCTGTTCCTCGGACGCTCGGTTCCTCGACCTCGATTCGTCAGTGATGATCACCTCACACGGCAGCGATCACCACTGACATATCGAGGTCAACGGTCGTGGTCCGGGCGGGCACTCCTCGAAGGCGCGGCCGACGCCCTTGAACGACTCGATGGCGCTGACGCCTTCCGCGATCGCCTCGACTGTGAAAACGCTCGTGGACGTCGGCGGGTAGCCGATGAGTTCCATCGCCTTGCGCATCCCCTTGAGCATGGAGAACGCGTCCACCGGGTAGTCACGAAGGTACTTGCGAAGGCTTCGCGCCGTCCGAGACCGTGAGCCGGCGCAAGCCGGTGTGGCGCCGGTCCCGGATCACTACGGTGGGTGCCGAAGTGATCACGGGGAGGACTGATGCACCACCAGGACCGGGACCAGGACCAGGCGTTAGCGGCAGTGCTGGCCGCACTGCTCCTGGTCGGCGGGACGCTGATCGTGCGGGAGCTCCTGGGCCTGTGGCCCGCCGTGGCGGTCGGCATGGCGCCCGCCCTCGCCCTCTACGGAGGCCCGCCCGCGGCCCGCCGGATAGCCGTCGCGGTCGAGGTCCGCCGGTTCCGCCGGCATCTTGCCCACCACGATCGGGCAGCCGGATGACCGGCCACGACGGAGCCGCACGGCTGACCAGCTCGACGGCCGCCACCTCATCGCGGCAGCAGGTGCTCCCCAGCAACCCACGACGGGGCTCAGGGTCGCCTCACGCGGCTCAGCACCGCGACGGCGGGGGTACGGCGCTCCGGGAGGCTGACAGGCGCTCAGACGGCCGCGTAGGGCCGCGAGTCCCCCACCCCTCCCCGCTGCCCTGTCGGCGAGCACAACGGCGATGCCCGCAGTCGGCGGAGCAGGCGCCACGTAAACCGCCCACCGATGCCGCCCCCGTCGTGTGCGCGGGCCGGTCGGCGGCCGGGCCGGAGCGGGGCGAAGACAGGAGC
>NZ_CP061945.1:0-5284 GCF_016772395.1 Pseudomonas sp. SK2 | reverse complement strand
CCCCCTCTTTCGGGGGGGCCCCCCGGGGGGGGTTGGTCGGGTCAGGCGCCGAACCGGCGGGCGGCGGCGGCGACCAGGCCGTCGGCGGCGGCCATGGCGCGGTCGCGGTCGGTGGTGAGGGCGGTGCGGTCGGCGGCGGCCCGCAGGTCGTAGGCCGCTTGGGCGGCGGCGGTCGCTGCGGGGGCGAGGGCGGGGGCGAGCACCGACACGGTGGTGAGGGGCGCGGTGATCGCGGAGCGGGTGGCGTGGGACTCGGTGCGGGCCGCCTCGTACGCCTCGGGGGAGGCGCCGGTCAGGCGCAGGTCCTCGCGCACCCACATGGCGCGGCGGTGGTCGGCGAGGGCGGCGGCGAGGGCGGCGACGGCCTGGACGGCCGCGTCGCGGCGGGAGTCGTCGCGGGTGGTGCGGGCGGTGCGGTGCTGGAGGAGTCCGGCGAGGCCGGTCCCGGCGAGCGTGCCGATCACGGCAATGAGCGTGGTCACCATGTGAGCCCCCTGGCGTCGTGTCCGTCTGCCTACGTGTATCAGTCTGACACGCACGTGTCAGGTTGCGCAATGGGTAGGCCCCGCCGGTTTCCGGCGGGGCCATCCGTCATGCGGCGGTGCTGAGTCGGGCGGCGAGCTGGTGGGTGGCGGCGAGGATGACGCGGATCTCCGCGCCGCCGTCGACCGCCGCGAGGGCGGGGGCCGGGGCGGGTGCCGGCGGATTGGTCGGGGTCGGGCGGCGGCGGAGGGCGACGGCCAGGACCATGGCGGCGATCGCCACGGTGGCGAGGTAGGCGAGGGCGATCACGCGGCCACCTCCCTCGTGACGCGGCGCCAGGACGCCTGCAGCCGTGCCTCCCCGGCGGAGTAGCCCATGTCCCGGAAGCGTCCGGCGGCGACCCGGTACGACCCGGAGTCGACCAGGCCGGACATGATCCCGTCGATCTCCTCGTTGCTGAGCGGGACCACGTCGGCCGACCCCTCGATGGCGGCCGGGACGGGCTCCGTGGGTCCCCAGACGGGCAGGCGCCAGGAGGGCGGAGACGTGGGCGTGACACGAGAGGTGACGCAGGTCAGAGCGCGTGCCGTGCCCTCGCCCTCGCGGGCCTCCTCCAGCGTCGACCAGGCCGACGCCAGCTCCCCGGCGGTCTCGGCCTGGACCCGGGCGACCCGGGCCCCGGCGCCGGTCACGGCCTCCAGCCGGGTGACCTCCGTACCGGCCTCGGCCCGGAGCTGAGCGCGGGCCACGGCCGCCCTGTCGCGGGCGTCCTGCTGGATGTCGCGGATCTGGTCCAGGGCGGTCGGGGTGAGCGCGGTCCGCTCCCAGAGCCCGTGCACGAGCCAGAGCGCCTTGGCGGCGAGGGGGAGCCAGGCGACCGCGAGCCAGGCCCCGGCCGACTCCTCACCCAGCGCGTGCGCGACCAGGACGCCGGTCGCCACGGCGCCGAATCCCCACCCGACGCCGGTGATCGCGCGGCTGTGGTCGCCCTGCGCGGCGAGGCGCCGCTCGTACGCGAGGGTGGCCAGCCATCCGCCGTCGAGCCCGAGGCCGACGACCAAGGCAACGGCCCACGGCATGGCCTCCCCGAGCCACATCACGATCACGACCACGGTCAGGACCATGGACACCGCCGTCATGGCGACGGCCGGGGCGGCGGTCATCGAACGCTTCTTCTCCATGATCACTTCCCCTTCCGGGCCTTGAGCGAGATGGACAGGCCGACCCCGGCGGGGGCGGCGGCGGCGAGCGCGGTCGCCGTGGTGGCGGCGGTCTGGAGCAGGAGGCAGAGCGTCATGACGACGCCGACCGAGCCGCCAGCGGCGACCAGCGCCAGGAGGATCGGGCCGGTCCAGTCGCGGGCCTCGGCCTGGTGGTGGACGACGACGACCGTGCGGGGGTCGGTGCCGTCCGGGATCAGGTGGGCCGGAATGTGACCGGCCCTCATCTGCGCGTCGGGGGTGCGCATCAGGCCGACACCTCCCCGACCTGCGTCACGACGGACAGGGAGCCGTCCTCGGACCGCAGGACCTCGCCCGCGTCGAGCAGCTGCTTGACCGCCTTCGACACGGAGCCCTTGTTGATGCCGGTCACGGTGGCGACGTCGGCGACGGTCGTAGCGCCCGTGCCGATCGCGGCTGCGACCTTCTCCCGGTTGGTCGGCGCCTTGGTCGGCTGGGCCGGGACCTCAGCCGCGGGGGCGGTCTCCTTCACCAGCCGGAGCGGGGCCGGGGCGGAGGCGCCGGCACTTCGTGCAGGCGACTCCTGGCGACGCCAGACCGGCCGGTCGGGGAGCGCGATCACGTCGGCCGGGGAGAACGCGCGGGTGTTGATCGGGTGAGGCTGCACCTTCGGGCCGGACCGGAGCATCGCAACCCCGGGCATGGGCAGCTCGTGCGCGTGCCAGCCCTTCTCCGTCGCGTCCTCGCCGAACACCACGCGGGACTCCCCGGAGGTGCTGAGCGCGAGGGCGGCCCGGTAGGTGATCTGCGCGCTGATCTGCGGGTCGATGCCGCCCTTGGCGTCCATGGTCGGCTTCTGCGTGGCCCAGATCAGGATGATCTCGGCCGCCCGTGCCATCCGGGCCAGCGTGCTCAGGTTCTCCATGATCCGGGACCAGTCCGGGTCACCCGGCTCTTCCTTCGACCCCTTCGCCCGGGTCTTCTTGGCCATGGCGATGACCTCGGCGCCCTCGTCGATGAACACCGTGATCCGGGGCCGCTCCGGGCTGATCTGGATCACGTCCTGGCCGCGCGGGATCAGTTCAAGCCGCTCGTGCATCTCCTCGACCAGCTCGTCGGTCACGTCCAGGACGTCTTCGATCGAGATGGCCGTGCGAGCCCGGTGCTGCCAGTTGATCGCCTCGACCCGCTTGGGGTCGACGACGACCAGGCGGTGATCGGCGTACTCCGAGCCTTCCGCCAGCAGGGCGCGGGTGGACCAGGACTTGCCCGAGCCGGACGTACCGGCGATCAGCATCCGGCGCCCGAGCGGCACCTGCACCGGCTCGCCGGTCACCGTGTCGACTCCCCACGGGGCGCCGGGCGTCCAGCCGGTCAGGTCGATCCCGTCGGCCGCGCTGCGGGTCCGCAGCGTGATCACGGCGCGGTCGCCGTGCGATCCGGCCTTGATCTCCATGCGGAGGTCGGTCCGGGCTCCGAGCAGGGCGCGGATCTCCTCGTGCTTGGCCTTGAAGGCGGACGGCTTCCACCGGCCGTCCAGGCGCACCGTGGTGACCAGCCCGGCCGGGGTGACCTGAACCGGCGTCGTCACCGTGCCTACGAGGCCGCGCTCGTCGGCGTGCTGAGCCCAGTACGACGGGTCGAGCCGCTCGACCAGGCGCCGCTCCTCCGCTGACAGTTCGTCCGCGACCGCGACCGCGACCTTGCGGCGGCCGATCACCAGCGCGGCGACGTTGGCCGCGATGAGTGCGAGCGAGCCCGCGACCGGCCAGGCCCCGGCCTGGTCCCAGCCGAGAGCGGAGATGCCGGCGCCCGGCACCGCGTGCATGGCGTGCGCCTGAACGGCTCGCGCCCGGAGGGTCGCCGGGTAGTCCTTGCGCGCGGCCTTGAGCTTGGTCTTCGCCTGGTCGCGGTGCGTGCGGGCCGCCTTGTCCGCCGTGCGAGCCGCCCGACGCACGGTCGACAGCGGGTTCTTGGACGCCGCCCGCGCGGCCGTCCGCTGGCTCTTGGCCGTGGCCGCCGTCGACCGCGCGGAGTTGTAGCCCTTCTGGGCGTCCATCAGCGCCTTCAGGTGCTCCGGGGTCCGGAGCGCCATGCGGCGGTCGGCCTCGGCGTCCCAGCGGGCCGCGAACGGCGCGAGGGTCGGGGCCATGGCGTCGAGCGCGTTCGTGATCGCTCCGGCGGCGTTCTTGGAGCCGGTTGCGATCTTCGTAGAGACTGCCTTCGGGTCCACGGTTTGTCCTTTCGCGAGGGACGTGGATCTAGGGCCGGAGACCGTTCACGCGGTCTCCGGTCCGCCCCGTTTCCGGGGCTGTGTGTGGCGTCGAACAAGGTCCATACTGTGGTCGCACAGTTGCTGTGTCAAGGCATACACTGTGCTAGACAGCTACACACCGCGCACCACACTCGAAGGAGTCGTCATGTCCCTGGAGCGCACGCCCCCGTACCTCCAAGTCGTCGCCGCGCTGAAGGCAAAGATCGTCAGCGGGGAGCTGAAGCACGGGGACACGCTGCCGTCCGTGCGGGACCTCGCGGCGCAGTACGAGATCTCGACCGCCACGGCCCAGAAGGTCCACCGGACGCTGAAGGCGGAAGGGCTGGCGGAGGCGAAGCAGGGCAGCGCGACCACGGTCAGCACGCGACGGACCCTGCACCGGACCGCAGCCGACCGGCTGGAGTCGGCGCTCAGCACGGGCCGGATCTACGCGGACGGGGAGTACGCGGTCATCACCAGCGCCGCCCTTGCCGAGCCGCCCGAGTGGGTGGCCGATCTCCTCGGCACCGAGAGCGGCCAGGCCGTGCGACGCGAGCGCGTCACCCACTCAGCCGACGACCAGCCGGTGAGCGCCAGCGTGAGCTGGTTCTCCGCAGACCTCGCGGAGACCGTGCCCGCCCTCCTGGTCCGCGACCGGATCATCGGCGGCACCCCGTCCGCGATCGAGGCAGCCACCGGCCGCCGGGCCGTCGCCACCGAGGAAGCCACCACGGCGGCCGCCGCGACCGAGGACCAGGCCGCGCTTCTGGGCGTAGCCGCAGGCGCCCCAGTCCTGCTCTCACGCAACGTCTACGTGGACGCTCAGGGCGACACGATCGAGGTCGGGGAGTCCGTCGCTCCGGCGGGCCGCTGGCGCGTCCACCGGGACTGATCACTCGCCCATTGAGAAGCCCCGTCAGGCACCGCCCGACGGGGCTTCTTCACGTCCAGACGACGTGGTTTCCGGGGGTTGCCCACCCGGTTGAGCCGTTGCACCCCGGTTGACCCCCCGCAACCGGGTCTGACCTGCGAAGTTGCAAGGTTGCGACGGTTTCCAGGAGGGGGCCCTACGCGTGCGCGCGCGAGGAAGCCATTTTTGATCTAGCTTCCGGAGCCCTTCTCGGCCTCCGCCTTGGCCCACGCCCGGGCCGTGTTCGGAGCGACCGCCGTCACCTCGTTGATGCGGCGGTAGGGGACCTCCATCCGGACCGCCTCCGCGATCAGCGGGCGCAGCTCCTTCTCAATCTCGTCCAGCTCCGCGAGGAGCTTGATCCGCTGCTGCCCCAACGGCTTCAGCGCCGCCTCTGCCTCGGCCCGGATCTCGCCCGGTGTCTTTTGCGTCATGAAGTCATCCTGACCGACTGTG